>DASSPH010000078.1 GCA_035699745.1 Vicinamibacterales bacterium | reverse complement strand
GTGGGAAATCCCGCTGGCGTGGTGGCTGTCGACCCGCGCCGGCCTGGGCGCGCACGGGGTGTTCATCGCGCTGACCGTGGCGTATTCGACGCTGGCGGTGGTGAGCGCGGTGCTGTTCCGGCGGGGGCACTGGAAGACGCGAAAGGTATAGCAGTGCGCGGTGCGCAGTGCGCGGTGCGCAGTGCGTCAGTGCGGCAGTGCGTCAGTGCGGCAGTGCGGCAGTGCGGCAATGCGGCAGTGCTGTTTCTGCGAAGCGGGCGGCGGAACGGCGTTGTCCTCTTTGCGATCTCTGGGGTGCGTGAGACGGCCGATCGGCGAGTTTCCACGGAAAACCGCACGGCACGCGGTCTGCAGGTGGGGCGGCATGGCTGGTTGGCGGCGGGTCGAGGAGATCGTTGCGTATCAGGCGTCGGTGAAACTGCGGGACGAGATTTGCTCGCTGGCGGCGCGGGCACCGATTGCGAAGGACTTCGACTTCAAGAAGCAGATCGTGTCGGCAGCGGCGTCCGCTCCCAGCAACATCTCCGAGGGCTTCGATCTGTACCGCCACGGCCGTTTCGGGTATCACGTCGAGGTCGCGATGGCGTCGCTGGCCGAGATGAAGAATCACCTGGAGGACGGCCGCAAACGCGGCTACTTCGACCAGGCCACCGCCGATCGCCTCGAGGCCCTGCGAGACGAAGCGAAGCGCACCGCGACGGGCTTACTGAAGTACCTGAAACGCAGCGAAGCACCCCCCGCCGCCTGGACCCAGGAGCCACCGCGCTGACGCATTGACGCGCTGCCGCAGACGCACTGACGCACTGACGCACTGACGCACTGACGCACTGCGCACCGCGCACCGCGCACTGCGCACTGCTCACCTGACTGTCCACGGCTCCATGAACTCCGTCCGCGTGCCGTCGGGGTCGAACACGTTCAACTGCCAGCGGTTGTTGACGCCGATGTTCGGGACCGCCCGGTGGTTGCGGTCGTCCGGTGTGGTGCGCGCCCGGACGGTTTCCAGGGCCTGCTGGATGTCCGGGACGAGCAGGGCGATGTGATGCGCGGAACCCAGTTGCTGCCGCGTCGGCGGCGCGCCGGGGTAGAGCATGTACTCGATGTAGTCGGTCCCGTCCGGCACGCGCATGTTGATCCAGCTGATGGTGCCTTCCGGCCGGCCGCCGCGCCAGATCTCGGAGAAGCCGAGCCTGTCCTTGTAGAACCGATCCGCCGCGGCGGGATCCTTGATCGTCAGTCCGGCGTGCAGAATCCGTCGCGAGATGCGCCGGTCCGGGCTCGCGCTGGCGTCCGCGGAGCCTGAGGTCGAGACGAACCGCACCGGGTGGCCGTCCGGGTCGGCGGTATCGGGCGGCCGCGCGTCGACGTCGAAGGCGATGTTGAGCAGGCGCTCGTCGCGATCCGGCGGCAGTCCGTCGGCGATGATCAGGCGCTGCCGCGCATTGACGACGAACACGGCGCGGCCGGGCGCGCCGGAGGGCTCCTCGGCGAAGCCCAGCACGCCGCCGTAAAAGGCGCGTGCCTTCGCCAGGTCGCTCGTCTGGAACGACACCTGCGCGATGCCGAAGACGCGCGGACGCGACGGGACCGCCGGCGGCGTCTGCCAGAGAGCCGCACCGAGCGCGACGGCGAGCAGCAGCCGGAGCGTCATCTACTTCACGATGACGTAGTTCAGGTTCAGCTGCGCGGCGCGCTGGTTGATCTTCGTCACGTCGGCGTTGAGGAACTGTTTCGTCTCGGCCTCGAGCGCCGCCAGCTCCTTTTCCTGCTCCACCAGCACCTGCATCATGCCCTGCGTGGGCACGCCGCTCGACTCCGACACCCACATCTGAAGCGGGGCGAGCCGCGAGTACAGCTTCGCGCCGCCGCGCATCGCCAGGATGTCGTAGACGACTTCCGCGGCCGGGTTGTGCAGCTTGCTCTCGATCGCGAGGGCGCGCTTGATCGCCGCTTCCGACTGGCCGATCAGATCGGCGATGTCCGCCTCGCTCTTGCGCGCCTCGAGCGTGGCGTTGCGCCCCTTCAACTGCGTCTGCACCGAGCGCAGGTCGTTGACCAGCCCGGTCAGCTTCGAAATGTCGTCCCGCACCCGCACCGCGAACGCCGCCTGCGCCTCGAGATCGGTCTGCGGCAGGTCGCCGCGCGGATCCGGCAGCACCTTCAGCGGCGCCGAGAGGGTCCTGCCGGCGGCGGTGAGCTTCACGGTGTAGGTTCCCGGGGGAACGCGCGGCCCTTCGCGCGGATCGCCGGTGTCGATGCGGCCCCCCTGAATCTTGGCGGCCCCCTCGTATGCCAGGTCCCACACCGCCCGCTGCACTCCGGCGCCGCGCGGCAGCGCCTCGTCCTTGTAGTCCTCGGCGCTCTCGAAGTCGCCGCTGCCCATCGGCTTGGGGGCGGTGCTGCTCAGCGTGCGCACGATCCGGTTGCGGGCATCGACGATCTCGATCTTGAGATCCCCTTTCTCTTCGTCCTTGAGCGCGTAGTAGATGACCGCGCCGTGCGGCGGATTGGGGAAACCGCCTCGCGTTCCCCAGTTCGACGATCCGTAGCGCCAGCGGATCGCGTCCTGCGGCGGAAACAGGTGCAGCGCCTCCGCGGCCACGCGTGCGTCGTACTGCCGCACCGGCTGCAGGTCGTCGAGGATCCAGATCGATCGCCCGTGCGTGCCGACGACGAGGTCCCCCTCCTTCACCTGCAGATCGTGAACGGCGACGGTCGGCAGATTCAGCTGCAGCGGCCGCCACGACTGCCCGTCGTCGGTCGAGAACATCACGCCGCGCTCGGTGCCGAGATAGAGTTGCCCGCGCTTCTCCGGATCCTCGCGCACCGCGTGCAGGTAGACGTTGGCGGCGAGCCCCGCGTCGATCCGCTTCCACGTCGCGCCGCGGTCGCCGGTCCTGAACAGGTAGGGTTTCATGTCGTCGAGCCTGTGGGCGTCGACGACGACGTAGGCCGTGTCGGCATCGAACGGGGAGGGCTCGATCATGCTCACCGTGCCCCATTCCGGAAACCCGGGCATCGCCGCGGTGACGTTCTTCCAGGTCTTGCCGTCATCCGCCGTGACGTGTACCAGTCCGTCATCGCTGCCCGCCCAGATGAGGCCTTTCTGTTTGGGCGATTCCGCGATGGCGAACACGGTGCCGTAGGTTTCGACGCCGGTGTTGTCGCCGGTGATCGGGCCGCCGGACCACTTCTGCTTCGACTTGTCGTTCCGCGTGAGGTCCTGGCTGATCGCCGTCCACGTCTGGCCGCCGTCGCGCGTGCGGAAGATGACCTGCGCGCCGTGGTAGACGACCTTGGGGTCGAAGGGGGAGCCGGTGATCGGCGCCGTCCACTGGAACCGGTAGCGCATGTCTTCGCCGCCGAGGCCGGACGGGTTCTCGGGCCAGGCGCTGATGTTGCGCGACTCTCGCGTGCGATGGTCGTAGCGGGTGATGATCCCGAGGTACTCGCCGGCATAGACGATGTTGGGATCGCCGGGATCGGAATAGACGTGCCCGGCCTCGCCGCCGCCGACGTCGTGCCAGTCGGTGAGGTGAATGTTGCGCGCGAGGGAATCGCTCGGGCCCTGCGCCGTCCCGAGATCCTGCATCGCCCCGGCGATGTGGTACGGCCGGCGAGTGTCCACCGACACGTGGTAGAACTGCGAGATCGGCAGCATCGGCGCCGACCAGTTCGCGCCGCCGTTGTGGCTGATGTTCACCCCGCCGTCGTTGGCGACGATCATCCGCTTCGGGTTCGCCGGATCGAACCAGACGTCGTGATGGTCGCCGTGCGACAAGCCCTTGACCTCCTCGATCGTCTTGCCGCCGTCGATCGACTTCAGCATCGGGACCTGCGGGAACCAGACCTCGTTCGGATTGGCGGGATGGACCGCCAGCGTCGTGTAGTACCAGGCGCGCTGGCGCAGGGCGCGATGCGGCGACGCCAGGTCCCAGTTCTCTCCGCCGTCGTCGGAGCGGAAGAGTCCGCCTTTGTCCGCTTCGATGAGCGCGTAGACCCTGCGGCTGTCTGACGGCGCGATGGCGATGCCGACCTTGCCCCAGATCCCTTCCGGCAGCCCGCCGCCGGTCAGGTGCTTCCAGGTGTCGCCGCCGTCGCGCGAGACGTACAGGCCGCTGCCGGGACCGCCGCTCGTCATGTCCCACGGATACCGGCGAGCCTGCCACAGGCCGGCGAAGATCACGTTCGGGTTCGACGGATCGATCGCGACGTCCGAGGCGCCGGTGTCGGCGTCCTTCTTCAGTACCTGCTGCCACGTCCGCCCGCCGTCGCGCGTCCGGTACACGCCGCGCTCGGGGTTCGGGCCGAACGCATGCCCGAGCACCGCGGCAAACGCCACCTCCGCGTTCTTCGGGTGCACGGCCATCGTCCCGATCTGCCCTTCCTGGTGCCACACGTGCGACCAGGTCTTGCCGCCGTCGCTCGACCGGTAGATGCCGTTGCCGGCGGCAACGTTGCCGCGGATGTTCGCCTCGCCCGATCCGACGTAGACGACGTTCGGATCGCTCGGCGCGACGGCGATCGACCCGATCGAGGAAATCGGCTGGTCGTCCCACACCGATCGCCACGACGTCCCGGCGTCCGACGACATCCATACGCCGCCGGACGCGGTGGCCGCGTAGTAGATCTGCGGGTTGCCGGGGACGCCGGCCGCGCGGGAGACGCGGCCGCCGGCGGCAGGACCGATGTTGCGGTATCGCAGCGCCTTGAATTCCGCGGGGGACTCCGGCTTCGCGCTCGTGGCGGGCTCCTGCGCGCGGACCGACACCACCAGCGCCATGGCGGCAGCCACGGCGAAAAACTTTCGTGTGAACGGCATGCGGCGAGTTTATCATCCGCGTACCGATGAAATTGCTTGCCTGCGCCGCGTTCCTCTCGCTCGCCGCCGCCGCGGCGACGCGGCAGCCCGCATCCGCCGTGGTGGCGTCCGGGTTCATCTACGACGCCGCGCCGTTTCCGAGCGCGCACGCCTCGACGATCGCGCACGTCGACGGTGGCCTCGTCGCGGCCTGGTTCGGCGGCACGCGCGAAGGAGCTCCCGACGTCGGCATCTGGCTGTCGCGCCACGTCGACGGCAAGTGGACGGCGCCGGTCGAGGTCGCGACAGGGGTGCAGCCGGACGGCACGCGTCATCCGTGCTGGAACCCGGTGCTGTTCGAGATCAAGCAGGGATTCCTCTCGCTCTTCTACAAGGTCGGGCCGCGGCCGACGACGTGGTGGGGCATGGTGCGCTACTCGAGCGACGGCGGCCGCACCTGGGGAGAGGCACGCCGCCTGCCCGAGGGGGTGCTGGGCCCGATCAAGAACAAGCCCGTGCGGCTGGACGACGGCGCGATCCTCAGCGGTTCGAGCACGGAGACGCCGGACCAGGCGAACCTGTGGCGAATCCATTTCGAGCGATCCACGGATGACGGCGCAACGTGGACCGTAGTACGTCCCGCGCCGTCGCCGGCCGGCGCGGAGATCGGCGCGATTCAGCCGAGCATCCTGATCCACCGGGACGGCCGCCTGCAGGCCGTCGGCCGCTCACGCTCGCAGAGAGTGTTCGAAACCTGGTCGAGCGACAAGGGGCGGACGTGGACTCCCGTGACGCTCACCTCGTTGCCCAATCCGAGTGCGGGAACGGATGCGCTCACGCTCCGCGACGGCCGCCATCTCATCGTCTACAACCACACCCCGAAAGGGCGCACGCCGCTGAACGTCGCGCTCTCGCGCGACGGCACCACCTGGGAGGCGGCGCTGGTCCTGGAGGATCAACCGGGCGAGTATTCGTATCCCGCGGTCATTCAGGCGCCCGACGGCATGGTGCACATCACCTACACGTGGAAGCGCGAGCGGATCAAGCACGTGGTGGTGGATCCGGCGAAGCTGGGACGCTGATAGCTGACAGCTCGCGCGCGGTGCGGCTGCGGCGGCGACTCAGGGGCGGCCGTCGACGACGTACACCCAGGCTTGGCTGCCGGAGGTGAGCGTCGCTTCGATGCGGTTGTACCGCGCGGGGGCCTCGAATGCGTCCGCGCTCCCCTGAGTGATACCGGCATCGCGATCGGCCGGTCATGCTTTACAATGCAAAGTATGGCCGTGTCCAGACCGCTGCGCGTCAAGTTCATCCTGCCCGCGCTCACCGAGGCGACCAGCCCGTACTTCCGGCCGATCAAGTATTCGCTGTTCCCGCCGCTCGGCCTCGCCACGCTCGCCGCGTATCTGCAGCCGGACGACGAGGCCGTGATCGTCGACGAGCACGTCGAGCCGCTGGCCACCGGCGACCGGCCTGACCTGGTCGTCATCCAGGTCTACATCACCAACGCGTATCGCGCGTATCGGCTTGCCGACGGCTATCGGGCGCGCGGTGTGTTCGTCGCGCTCGGCGGGCTGCACGTGACGTCGCTGCCGGACGAAGCCGCGCCGCACGCCGACGCCGTCTTCCTCGGCCCCGGCGAACAGACCTTCCCGCGGTTCCTCGCGGACTTTCGTGGCGGGCAGCCGCGCCGGCTGTATCGATCGGCCGACGGCCGCACCATCGCGGACGTTCCCCCGATTCGGCGCGATTTGATCCGCCGGCGGAACTATCTCGTCCCGAACTCGATCGTCGTCACCCGCGGCTGTCCGCAGCACTGCGACTTCTGCTACAAGGACGCGTTCTTCACCGGCGGCCGCTCGTTCTACACGCAGCGCGTCGACGCGGCGCTGGCGGAGATCGCGCGCCTGCCCGGGCGGCACCTGTACTTCCTCGACGATCACCTGCTCGGCGATCCGCGCTTCGCGCGCGAACTGTTTGCCGGCATGCGCGGCATGCACCGCCTGTTTCAGGGCGCCGCGACCGTCGACTCCATTCTGCGCGGCGATCTCATCGAGCGCGCCGCCGAGGCGGGGCTGCGCAGCCTGTTCGTCGGGTTCGAGACGCTGACGCCGGAGAACCTGCGGCGCAGCCGGAAACGGCAGAATCTCGGCCGCGACTACACGGCCGTTACCCGCCGGCTGCACGATCTCGGGATCATGATCAACGGCAGCTTCGTCTTCGGCTTGGACGACGACGACGAGAGCGTGTTCCGGCGCACGGTGGACTGGGCGGTCGAGCAGGGCATCACCACCGCGACGTTTCACATCCAGACGCCGTACCCGGGCACCGGACTGCACGCGCGCCTGGCGCGCGACGGGCGAATCACGACGGAGAACTGGGACTTGTACGATACGCGGCACGTGGTGTTCCGCCCGGCGCGGCTCAGTCCCGCGGCGCTGAAGGACGGCTACGAGCGGGCCTACCGCGAGTTCTATCGCTGGAGCGCGATCGCGCAGGCGTCGTTCACGCACGGCACCCTCAAACATCAGGCGAAGCACCTTGCCTACGCGGCCGGGTGGAAGAAGTTCGAGCCGTTGTGGGACGTCGTGATTCGCGCCCGGCAGCTTCGACTGATGACGCCGCTGCTCGAAGCCGTGCTCTCGCGCGTTTCCGCGGTGTGCGCCGGCCGCGGTTCCGTAATCTCCGCGTTTCATTCCGGAACACAGGACCGCACAGCAGCACCATGACGTGACGAATTCCTCAGCAAAAAACCTGATTGTGGGACGAGAGCTGTGATGGCACCTTTCGTGCTCATCCGTATCCGACCAATCAGGTTTTTACAGCAGGGAGTTTGAACTCATGCGCCGTACTCTCGTCCTCATTCCTGCGCTGCTGATCGCGCTCGGCACCGTGGTGTTCGCCCAGGAACAGGTGGGCGCGTTGCGCGGCCGTCTCGCCACCTCCGACGGCCTCGCCCTGCCGGGCGCGACGGTCGTCGCCGCGTCCCCGGCGCTGCAGGGGAGCCGCTCGACCACGTCCGACGTGAACGGCGTCTATTCACTTCCCGGCCTTCCCGCCGGCGACTACACCGTGCGCATCGAGATGACCGGACTGGGCTCGATCGAGCGCCGCGTCGCCGTGCCGCTGGGCTCCCCGCTCGTGCTCGACGCGGTGCTCGGTCCCGGGAAGATCAGCGAAACCGTCACCGTCACCGCGCCGGCGCCCGCGCCCGTCGCGACGCCGGCCGGCGCGTTCAACCTGCGCGCCGACGCAACGCGGCTGCTGCCGGTCGGACGCAACCCGTTCCTGCTCGCCGAGCTCACGCCGGGGCTCACCGACAACACGCCGAACCAGAACCAGGTGACGATCGGCGGCGGCCTGGCCTACGACAACATCTTCCTGGTCGACGGCGTCGACGTGAACGACAACGTCTTCGGCCAGTCGAACGGGCTGTTCATCGAGGAAGGCATTCAGGAAGTTCAGGTCCTCACGTCCGGGATCAGCGCGGAATACGGACGCTTCGGCGGCGGCATCGTCAACGTGATCACCCGCAGCGGCGGCAATCTGTTCTCGGGTGCGTTCCGCGCCAACCTGTCGAATGCGTCGTGGAGCGACGAGACGCCGCTGGAGAAATCGCGCGGCACGCGGCGCGCCGGCAAGCTGTCGCCGGTCTACGAAGGGATCGCCGGCGGACCGATCGTCAAGGACCGTCTGTGGTTCTTCGGCGGCGCCCGTGCCGAGCGGACGACGACGGCGAACCTGCTGCCGCAGACCAGCGTCGCGTACTCGGGGCGGAACAAGAACAGCCGCTACGAGGGCAAGCTGACGGGCACGGTGGCGCCGGGTCAGACGCTGCAGGGCACGTACATCGACAGCCGCACGGAGCAGTACGCGGTCTCGCATCCGAACAGCATCGATCCGCGCGCGATCACCTCGCCCGTGATCGCCAACCGGCTCGGCGTCGCCACCTGGCGCGGCGCGCTGGCGAACCGCGCCTTCCTGACCGCGCAGTACTCGCAGAAGTACTGGCAGGTGCGCAACAACGGCGGCACGTCGACCGACATCCACGACTCGCCGTTCCTGACCCGCGGGACCACGGCGGGCGTACCGGCGAACCTGCAGTACAGCTCGCCGTACTTCGATTCGACGGATCCGGACGGCCGGCACAACCGCCAGGCGACGGCGACGATCTCGTACCTGCTGGGAACCCGCGGTCTGGGCAGCCACGAACTGAAGTCGGGCGGCGAGTACTTCGTGTCGACGCGGCGCACGGGGAACTCGCAGACGTCCACCGACTACATCTTCCAGACGGATTACCGGCTCGACGCGTCCGGCAAGCCGGCGCTCGACGCCAACGGCCGGCTGATCCCCGTCTTCACCACGGGGACGAGCCGCATCGTGACCTGGATTCCCTCCCGCGGCGCAGCCATCGACGTCACCACCACGTCGCTGTTCGTGAGCGACCGCTGGTCTGCGGGCCGCCGGCTCACGGTCGACCTCGGCGTGCGCTACGAGCACGTCGCCAGCGATGCCGAGCTGCAGGCGCAGCGCGTCTCGGCCAACACCGTCCTGCCGCGCCTTGGCGCGAGCTACGCGCTCGGTACGGACGGCAAGACGATCGTGTCGGCGACCTACGGACACTACGCCGGCACCTACAACGACGTGCAGTTCTCGCGCAACAGCGCGGCCGGCAACGCCGACCGGATCACCGGGCAGTACACCGGACCGTCGGGTGAAGGGCTGTCGTTCGCCCCGGCGTTCGATCCGGCGAACTACGCGACCATCGCCGGCACGTTCCCGACGGTGAACGTGTCGTTCGCCGGCGGCCTGACGTCGCCGACCACGCGCGAGACGACGCTGTCGCTCGGGCGCGAGTTCGGCGCGCGGCTCTGGGCGCGCGGCCGCTACGTGCACCGCCGCACCACCGACTTCGTCGAAGACGACATCGTCCTTGCCGGCGGCAGGACCACCGTGGTCCGCAACGGCGTCAACTTCGGGACGTTCGACAACGCGGTGTATCGCAACAACGCGTTCGCCCGGCGGGAGTACGACGCGGTGGATCTGCAGTCCGGCTGGCAGCCGTCCTCCGCGCTCACGCTGCAGGGCCAGTGGACGGTGCAGCTGCGCAACCACGGCAACTTCGAGGGGGAAGCGGCCAACAATCCGGCGATCCCCTCGGTGATCGGCGACAACCCCGAGATCTTCGGCGAGCGCAACTTCCCGATGGGGAGGCTCGACGACTTCCAGCGCAGCAAGGTCCGCGTGTGGGCGGCGTACGGTCTGCCGCTTGGCCGCGGCGGCCGCCTCGACGTCGCGCCGATGTACCGCTACAACTCGGCCCGCACGTTCAGCTACACCGCGACGGTGCCGCTGTCGGCGCAGCAGATCGCGAACGACCCGGGGTACGCGCGCCGTCCGGCGTCGCAGACGCTGTTCTTCGGCGAGCGCGGCGCCGGCAGCTTCTCAGGTTTCGCGCTCGTCGATCTCGCGACCACCTGGAGCGTGCCCGTGTGGCAGTCGCTGTCGCCGTGGTTCAAGGTCGAAGTGTTGAACCTGCTGAACAATCAGAAGCTGATCGGGTGGGACACGACCGTGACGGCAAACGCCGCCGGCGCGCGCGACGCCAGCGGGCTGCCGCTCGAGTACGTGCAAGGCGCGAACTTCGGCAAGGGAACGTCGACCGCGCACTATCCGCGCCCGCGCCCCGGCATGGACGGCGGCCGGACGTATCTGCTCGCCTTCGGCGCACGGTTCTAGGCGCCGCGACGTCAGCCGAGCGTGGGCATGACGAACGACGGCCCGACGTCGTCCGTCGGCCACCGCGCCGTGACGGCCTTCGTCCGGGTGTTGAACTTGATGCCCTCCACGCCGTGCATGTGCAGGTCGCCGAACAGCGACGACTTCCACCCGCCGAACGAGAAGAACGACATCGGCACGGGAATCGGCACGTTGATTCCCACCATCCCGACCTCGATGTCGTTCTCGAAGTGGCGCGCGGCGCCGCCCGAGCTGGTGAACACCGCCACGCCGTTGCCATACGGGTTGCTGTTGACGAGATCGATTGCCTCCTGCAGCGTGTTCACGCGCACGACCACGAGCACCGGGCCGAAGATCTCTTCCTGATAGATCGACATGGCGGGCGTGACGCGATCGAACAGCGTCGGCCCGAGAAAGAACCCGCGCTCGTGGCCGGGGATTGAGACTCCTCGGCCGTCGACGACGCAGGTCGCGCCCGCGGCGACGCCGGCGTCGACGAATCCCTTCACGCGATCGCGGTGGGCCTGGGTGACCAGCGGGCCCATGTCGACATTCTCCGCCTGCCCCGGCCCGACCTTGAGCGCGCGCGCCTTTGCCGCGAGCGAGGCGACGAGGGGATCGGCGATCGCGCCGACGGCGACGACCGCCGAGATCGCCATGCACCGCTCACCGGCGGAGCCGTAGCCGGCGCCGATCAGCGCGTTGGCGGCGAACTCCAGGTCCGCGTCCGGCAGGACGACGGCGTGGTTTTTCGCGCCGCCGAGCGCCTGCACGCGTTTGCCGTGGGCCGCCGCCGTCGTGTACACGTAGCGGGCGATCGGCGTCGAGCCGACGAACGAGACCGCCTTCACATCCCGATGCGCGAGGATGGCGTCGACGGCTTCCTTGTCGCCATGGACGACGTTGAAGACGCCGTCGGGAAGCCCTGCGTCCTTCAGCAGCTCCGCCATCCTGATGCTCGGCGTCGGGTCCTTCTCCGACGGTTTGAGCACGAAGGTGTTGCCGCACGCCAGCGCGATCGGGAACATCCACAGCGGCACCATGGCGGGGAAGTTGAACGGCGTGATGCCGGCACACACGCCGAGCGGCTGCAGGCGCGAGTAGGCGTCGATGCCGCCGCCGACGGTGCCGGCGTGCTCTCCCTTGAGCAGGTGCGGCGCGCCGCTGGCGAATTCCACCACCTCGATGCCGCGCTGCACCGACCCCATCGCATCGGCGAAAACCTTGCCGTGCTCCTCGCTGATCAGCCGGGCGAGCTCTGTCTGGTGGGCCTCGAGCAGTTCGCGGAACCGGGTCAGAATGCGGGCGCGCTTGAGCGGCGAGGTCGCGCCCCAGGCCTTGAAGGCCTCTCGCGCCGCGACAACGGCCCGGTCGACGTCGCCCGCCTGAGCGAAGGCGACGCGGCGAATGGTCTCGCCCGTCGCCGGGTTGCTGACGTCGCCGGACCGCTGGCCGAGGGGCGCCGTGCGGGCGCCGTTGATCCAGAACGGAACGGTCTCGACGGTCACGGGGGCAGAGGCGGTGGGAGCCATGGTCCCCTCATCCTAGTGCAACCCGCTATTCGGCGCGCAGGGCGACGACCGGGTCGACCTGGAGCGCCCGCCGCGAGGGGATGTAGCTCGCCAGGGTGGCGACGATCAGCATCACCAGCGCAACGCCGGCGAAGGTCGCGGGATCGGCCGCGCCGACGCCGAACAGGAATGCCGAGAGCGCGCGCGCCGCGAGGAACGCGCCGGCGAGCCCGATGGCGATGCCGGCGAGCGCGAGCACGAGCCCCTCGCGCACCACCGGGAGCAGGACCTGCCGCGGCGCGGCGCCGAGCGCCACGCGTATCCCGATCTCGCGCGTGCGCTGCGCGACGGTGTAGCTGATCAGACCGAACACCCCGACGGCGGCGAGCACCAGCGCGAGCAGCGCGAAGATGCCGATCAGCGTCGCGCGGAACCGCGGGCCGTCGACGTCGTTCTCGATCGCCGACTGCAGCGAGACGATGTCCCCGAACGGCAGGTCGGGGTCGATGGCGGCGAGCTGACTGCGCAGCATCGACGCGACCGTCGCCTGCGGCAGCGCGCTGCGCACCGCCACGCTGGTGAACGGCAGCACGAACTGTTCGTACGGGAAGTAGAGGATCGGCGGCGGCTCGGCCGCCAGCCCCAGCTGGCGCGCGTCCCCCACGAGCCCGACGACGGTAATCCAGGGGCTCGACGGGTCGTCGTCGAATTTCAGGCGTCTGCCGATCGGGTTCTCACCGGGCCAGTACCGGCGCGCCAGCGCGGCGCTGACGATCGTGACGCCCGGGGCGCCGTCGACGTCGCGATCGGAGAAGGTGCGCCCCGCCAGCACGGGGATGCCCATCGCCTCGAAGTAGCCGCCCGAGACGGTGCCGAGATACGCGAACGGACGATCGCCCGGCGACGGCGCCGGCCGCCCTTCGACGTCGAAGCTGCCGCTGGCGCTGCCGGCCCGGAACGGACCGGGGAAACCGGCGCCGACGGCGCGCAGTTCCGGCCGTTCGGCGAGCCCCTCGAGGAGCTGCCGGTACAGCTGTGCCTGCGATTCGCTGGTGCGGTAGCGCGACTGCGGCAGCAGCAGGTGCGCGATCGTCACCTGATCGGGATCGAATCCCGGATCGACGCGCTGCAGCCGCAGGAAGCTGTTGGCCAGCAGGCCCGCGCCGGCGAGGAGCACCAGCGTCAGCGCGATCTCGGCGACGACCAGCGCGGCACGTCCCCGCGCCCGCGCGCTGCCGCGCTCGCCGCTCTCCTTGATCACCTGCGCCGCCTGCGTGCGCGAGGCCTGCAGCGCCGGCAGGATCCCGAACAGCACCCCGGTCACGAGCGACGCCGCGAGCGTCGCGAACATCACCGTCGTGTCGAGGCGGATCGCATCCGTGCGCGGCAGCCCGCGCGGCAGCACCTGCAGCAGGAGCACGACCAGCCACGCGCTGAGGAGCAGACCGACGATGCCGCCGGCGACTCCGAGCACCAGGCTCTCGGCGAGGAGCTGCCGGATCAGATGCGCACGGCTGGCGCCGAGCGCCGCCCGCACGGCCAGCTCGCGGCGCCGCCCGGCGGCGCGCGCGATCAGCAGGCTCGACACGTTCGCGCACGCGATGAGCAGCACGAGACCGACCGCGCCCTGAATCACCAGCAGCGCCTCTCGCACGCCGCCGACCAGCGTCTCTCGAACCGGGACGATGCGGATCGCGCGGCCGCTGCTCGCCGGGTGCGCCTGCTGAATCGCGGCGGCGACCGCGCGCAGATCCTCCCGCGCCTGGTCGAGCGTGACATCCGCCTTCAACCTCGCGACGCCCTGGAAGTACTGGACATCACGGTTGGTGAGCGGGTCCTTCAGGTTGATCGGGGAGGGCGGTACCGGGAGCGGCGACAGCAGCCAGATCTTCGCCTGCTGGGGCCAGGCGAACTCCGCGGGCATCACCGCCGCGACGGTGTAGGACTCGCCGTTGACGCGAACCGCGCGGCCGACCGCACCCGGATCGCCGTTCAACAGCCGCTGCCAGACCGCGTGGCCGATCACCGCGATCTTCTGCCCGGCGGCGTTGTCTGCGGCGAGAAAGGGACGGCCGAGCGCCGCGGGCGTGCCGAGCACGTCGAAGAATTCGGCCGTGACCCAGGCCGCCGGGAACAGCAGCGGCTCCCGCGGCGGCGTCGCCACCGCGACGAAGTCGTCGCGGAACCCGGCGATCGCCTCGAGCGATCGATTGCCGCGGCGGATGTCGAGGAAGTCGCCGGCCGAATGGTTGCTCTCGCGCCCGTTGCGCGTGGTGGCCGACACCTTGACGACGCGGGCTTCGTCCCGGAAGGGCAGCGGCCTCAGGAGCACGCCGTTCACCACGCTGAAGATGGCGGTGTTGGCGGCGATGCCGAGCGCGATGGTGGCGATGGCGACGAGAACGAATCCGGGCGACTTGACGAGCGTGCGAATGGCGTAGCGGATCGGAGCCATGGGCCCTTCACTGTTCGGTTGTGGGAGCCGCGATCCCGGATTCGAGCGCTGTCATCAGCAGCTGCGCGAATTCCGGCCCTTTTCCCTGTTCCTCGTGCTTGAAGTAGACGTAAGCATCTCCGATGCCGTCGAGCCCGCGAATCGTGCGCGCCCAGCGCACGATGTCGGCAGGCTGGTACCCCTCGTCCCGGAGCCGGAAATACGCATAGTCGGCGGTCGCCACCACCGGTGTGCTCATCTTTTCGCTGTCCGCGATGCAGAGCGCGAGATTGCGGCGGCGCAGCGCCGCGAACACCGCATCGTCGTGCCATGACGCGTGCCTGAACTCGAACGCGGCGCGCGTGCCCTCGGGGAGGGTGTCGACGAACGCGCCGAGCACCGCGTCATCACGCTTCATCGTCGGCGGCAGCTGGAAGAGCAGGACGCCGAGCTTGCCGCCGAGCGTCGCCGCCGTGCGGCAGAACGTCTGTGTCAGATCCTCGACGCGCTGAAGCCTGGCGTCGTGAGTGATGCGCCGCGGCGCTTTCAGCGTGAACGTGAAACGATCCGGCGTGCCCTTCGCCCACCCTTCCAGGAGCGCCGGCGTCGGCATCCGGTAGAACGTGTAGTTCACCTCGACGGTGGTGAAGCGCTCGGCGTAATACGCCAGCATCCTGGCGGTGGGAAACTTCTCCGGATAGAAGCTGCCGCGCCATTCGGGGTAGTTGTAGCCGGATGTGCCTACCAGATACCGCATGCTCTTTCCTGAGCGGCCTCGCCCCTCAGACTCCCGACTCGTTGTCGCCCGTTCGCCCCGCGGCGCGCCGGGCGAACTCGACGATCTGCCGCTCGGCCCAGTAGCCGTCGTCGTCTGGATGCGCCGGCTCGCCGAGAAAGCCGCAATGCCCGCCGTATTCCGTGATGAGGACCGTCAGGTGCCGGTTCGCCGTGAGGCCCGGATGCCGGAACGACTCGACGGGCACGAACGGATCGTCCGCCGCCGTAATGATGAGCCCGGGAATCTGGATGCTGTCAACCACCCGCAGCGCCGCGGCGCGATGGTAGTAGTCCTCGGCGCTCGCGAAGCCGAAGAACGGCGCGGTATAGACGGCGTCGAACTGCCGGACCGAGCCGATGCTGCGCAGCGCGGCGAGGTCGAAGCGTCCCGGGAAGCACTGTTCCTTCCGCCGCATGCGGTTCTTGAGATTGCGGACGAAGTTCCACTGGTAGACGAGGTTGGAGCGCCGCTCAAGCGCGCGGACGCAGCTTTCCAGCTCGAGCACCGGCGAGACCGCACACACCGCCTTCAATTGCGGCAGCGTCTGCGGCGATTCGGTGCCGGCGAGCCGGAGCGCCAGGTTGCCGCCGAGGGAATAGCCGGCGGCGACGACGTGCTCGAGGCGGTCGGTCCGCGCCAGCTCGCGGATCACGAACGCGGCGTCATCGATCAATCCGGAGTGATACAGGCCCGGGCCGAGATGTTCGGTGCCGCCGCAGTTGCGCTGGTTGAGCAGGACGGCATTGAAGCCGGCGCGCAGCGCCTTGTCAGCCACGCCTCGCATGTAGTGCGCGCTGCTGGAACCTTCCAGTCCGTGCAGCGCCAGGATCGTGGGACGGGCGTGGCGCTCGGGCTGCCAGTAGCAGTGCGCGAGAACCTGCGTGTCGGCGGTGACCTGGAAGAGCCGTGACTCGGGCTCCGGCAGTTGAAACCGCCGCGGCGCCGCCCAGCAGAAGATCGTCATCCAGTGGCCGTTGCGCAGATGCCTGCGGGGTGCGAAACGGGTGCCGGGGCTTGCCGTGGCCGGTGGCGGTGCGGTGTGCGTCGGAGTCAACGAAGTCTATAGATATAGAGCGAGCCCGACCGGTGCACGAGCGGCAGATCGATCTGCCGCTCGACGATCAGATAGTCGAGCCGGTATCGCCGGGCGAGCTCGCGCGCGCCGGCGGGCGTGTCCCAGGCAATCGCCTGCATCGCGCGCATCCGGTCGGCCAGGGCGAGCGCCGCCGTCCGATCGTACATCGCAATCGCCGGATCCTTGAGCGCCTCGACCAGTACGTCGCGGGCGCCGGCGGCGCGGAGGCTCGAGCCGTATTTCGCGGCATGGATTGGATCCGCGAGCCAGGCGCTCCGCGGATCCGTCGTGCGCGCGAACGCCATCGCGCCGCGCCAGTCGGCGTGCTGGATATCCACGGCGAACACGCGCCGGTCGGGGAACTGCACGAACATCGTGTAGACCCCGCGCGCCGCCGATACGGCGAGGAGCAGCAGCGCAACGATGGCCGCGCGCCCGGCGTTCGCCGCGGCGCTGTCCTGGCGCGCTGCATCAGGCGCTGCGGTTTCGCGGCCTGCGCGAAGCCGCCCCTCGGCCAGCCACCACACCAGGTAGATCGTCGCCAGCAGATCGAGCAGCCAGAACACGCGCGAGGCCTGCAGCTGTACCGCGAGGGCGACGTGCGCCGCATTGAACGGCAGCCAGCACGCGAACAGCACCACGAGCAGCATCGACCCCAGCGCCAGCCCGCGCTCCCCGGCCACCGTCAGCCCCGCGCGCTCCCGGCGGCGCCAGCACCAGAGGACGATCGGCACCGTGACCAGGTTGGTCAGCCACGCATCCCAGGGCCAGACGAGTGGATAGAGATCCTTGTCCCCGATTGCCTCGAGCCAGGCGGCATCCATGACGGTGAGATGCCCGGCGAGCGGGCCGACCGTGAGCGCGATGGCGGCGGCCATCGCCGCGGCGGCGCCGAGCGCGATCGTGACGCGGCGCCGCGCGGGCTGCTCGAGTGCGGCCGCCGCGCACAGCCACACCGCGAACCACAACGCGGTGGTCGGATGAATCAGCATGCCTCCGGCGATGAAGATCGCCGCGACCCGACGGCGCCGGCGCAGGAACATCGCCACGGCCCAGAGTCCCAGCGCGAACGCGAGCTGGCGCGGATGGAAGTACCCTTCGAGCGTGTTCGCGCCCGTCTTCGCGATGGCGTGCCGCAGGGTCAGGGCCGCGCCGAGTGCCGCCGTCGTCCAGCCGAGGCGGTAGACGTGCGACCCGATTCTGACCGCGGCCGCGGCCAGCAGCAGCAGCGTGCCGGCGTAGAGGCCGAGGAACAGGTGCTGCAGCGACACCCCCGTGAGGCTCACCGCCGCGGCGACGATCTCGTCGATCGCGGTGAGCTTCGCCTGGGCGTCGATGAGCGCGGCGCTCGCGGGGAAGAGCGCCGGATCGAGCTGCCGGAGAATCGCCGGGATGTAGAACGCCTGATCCGACGCCGCGTACCGGTAGCCGGCGGCGTTCATCGCCGCGAGCACCACGAACGCGGCGAACCCGCTAGCCTTCGTCAGCGGTCGGCCCGTAGATGGAAGGCAGCGGCACGTCGCGCATCCGCAGGTAGACGGAGAGCTGGCCGCGGTGATGGATCAGGTGGTTCATGATGAAGCTGCGCCACACCGCGATCTTCGGCAGCGTGAACACCTCCTGGCCGTTCTGTTTGAGCGTCCACGGCGTGAAGAACGCGGCGTCGAGCTGCTCGTCGACCCTGGTCCGTGCCTTCTTCACGTTGGCGTCGAACGCGGCGAGAATCGGCGCGACTTCAGTCGGCTGCTTCGGCCGGGCGTCGTCGCCGATCGTCGCCACGTCGAAAACCGTGGTGTCGAACGTGGCGTCGACCCAGTGAGGAATGTTGGCGATGTGCGCGGCGAGCTGGCCGAGGCTGAACGATTTGGCGTGCGGTTTCCACGCCAGCTCGCCCTCGGGCACGCGCTCGAGAACACGGCGCGTGGTCCCCATCTCGTGATCGAACTCGGGCAGCAGGGAATCCTTGAGGGGCATTTCCGAAGTATAGCCACGGATCACACGGATCACGCGGACGCTGCGGATCGGACGCGGATTTCACCGGCGGCGTCAGCGCGGGACCGTGCACGAGGTTCCGCCACCGGTGGCGCAGACGGCTCCAGCTACTCATGCCGCAGCGCCTCCATCGCCGGGATCCGCGCCGCCCGGCGCGCCGGCAGGTAAGCGGCGGCGAAGGCCATCACGAGGAGCGTCCCCGTCGCGGCCGTGACGATGGCCGGATCGAAGGGGTCGACCCCATAGAGCTGGCTGCGCACCAGACGCATCGCTGCCGCCGCGGCGCCCACGCCCGCAGCCGCGCCGGCGAGGATCGTCGACGCGTCCTCGCGGACCACCATCCATCGAACGGCCGCCGGCGGCGCGCCGAGCGCCATCCGCAGCCCCATTTCGGCGGTGCGGCGGGTGACGCCGTAACTCACCAGACCATAGAGGCCGATGCAGGCGAGGAGCGTGGCGAACGCCCCGACGTAGCTGGCCAGCAGCGCCAGGAGCCGCTCGCGGGCGAACGAATCGGCCGTCTGCTGCTCGAGCGTCGTCGCCTTGAAGATCGTCAACCCCGGATCGATCCGGCTCATCGCTTCGCGAACGCGCGCGAGCAGTTCGGCGGCGGGGCCGGCGTGGCGGATCTCGAACGTCGGCGAGTAGAAGATGTCCTTGATCTGCAGCGCCGGGAAATAGATCACGTCGCGGATCGGATCCTTGACGTTGGCGTAGCGCACGTCCCGGACGACGCCGACGATCTGCCGCGCCGCCGCCCCGGTGTCGATCTGCTGGCCGATCGGACTGCCGACGAAGTGCCGCGCCATCCGTTCGCTGACGATCGCGACGCGCGGCGACTCCCGCGTGTCGCGCTCGTCGAAGTCGCGCCCCGCGACCACCGGGATCCCCAGGGTCGCGAAGTAGCCGGGCGCGACGTGGTTGAAGGCGGCGCGAATGCGTTGCTCGTTCGACAGCGTACGACCGCCCGCATGCCGGAACGAGGTGATGAAGTAGTAGTTCTCGCTGACCGGGCGGACGGCCGACATCGTGACGGACACCACGTTGGGAAGGGGGCGCAGCTCCTCGAGGATGCGGCGGTACGTCTCGGGGATGGCGTCCCCGGTCTTGCCCGCGAGGCGCGCGTCCGCGGAGAACATCAGCACCTGACGGCGATCGTAGCCGGTGTCCTGCTGCCACAGGTTCTGCAGCGTCCGCAGGAAGTGTCCGGCGGCGACGAGGAGCACCAGCGATACGCCGACCTGCGAGGCGACGAGCGCGCGATCGAGCATCCGCCGCCGCCGTCGGGCGCCGATCTGCCGGTCGGGCGCGAGACGCGGCGCGGCGGTCGCGCGCAAGGCCGGGATCAACCCGCAGAGCAGACAGGTGACGAGGGAGACCGCGGCGGTGAAGCCGAACAACCGCGCGTTTGCCGTGAGCGGGATCGGCGGAGCCTCGACGGACGGGAATGCGACCGAGAGAAGCAGCCGGCTGCCCCAGCTCGCCAGCAACAGTCCGGCGGCGCCGGCCAGTCCGGCCAGCACCAGCGATTCGGTAACGAACTGGCGGACGATGCGCCGGCGCGCCGCGCCGAGGGCGAGCCGCGTGGCGATTTCATGGCGGCGTGCATCGGATCGCGAGAGCAGCAGCGTCGCGACGTTGAGGCTGGCGAGCAGCAGCACGGCCGCGAGCAGCATCAGCAGCAGCCGCAGCCAGCGCTCGTAGCGGATGCGGAGGTCGCTGGCGTTCCCCAGGCTGCCTGGCTCGAAGCGCAGGCGGCTTTCGCGTGCCATCCGTCGATCGTCGGCGTTGCGCGCCGCGTCGAGCCCCGCCTGCGTGAAGATCCGCTGCGCTTCTTCCTCCGCGGCCGCAATCGTCACCCCGGGCTTCAGCCGCGCCATGATGTAGAGCCACGTCGTGAACGGGCCGCTGAACATCGGCCGGCCCTCGTTCAGCGCGGGATACGCCTGAAGCGGCACGCTGACGTCATGCGGCCGTCCCACTTCCGTGCCGGTGAAGCCGCGCGGCTCGACGCCGACGATCGTGAACGGAACGCCGTTGAGGGCGATGGCCGCGCCGATGACATCCGGACGCCCGCCGAACCGGCGCTGCCAGTAACCGTGATTGAGAACCGCGACCTGCTGTCCCGGCCGGTCATCCCGCGCGTCGATCAATCGTCCGGCCGCCGGCGTCAACCGCAGGGTCCGGTAATAGTCGCCGCTCACGAACACGCCGTATGCCGCTTCCGCGCCGTCGCGTCCCGAGATGGTGACGCGGCCGAACGGACTGGTCGCAAAGATCCCGTCGAGCGTGGTCGTACGCTCGCGGATCGCGACGAACTGCGGCGTCGGCATCGAGTAGTTGTACGGCCTGCCCGGCGTTGCGATCGACGGGGTGCCGAAGGACGCGACCACCAGACGATCGGGCTCCGGCACGGGCAGCTTCTGCAGGGCGATGGCGTCGAACAGCGTGAAGATCGCCGCCGTGGCGCCGATCCCCAGCGCAAGCGAGGCGATGGCGAAGAGGGCGAAGAGCGGACCGCGGCGGAGCAGGCGCACCGCATGGCGCACGTCGAGCACGAACGCCGCAACGAAAGCGCCCGCCTTGACGTCGAACACCTGCTCCTTCAGCGCGCCGACCCGCCCGAGCTGAATCGCCGCCGCGCGGCGCGCCGCGTCCGGCGCGAGGCCGGACTGGCGATGTTCCTGTTCGAGCAGCGCCAGCGTCGTGTGCAGTTCATCGTCGAGATCGCGGTCGACGCGGTCGCGATGCACGACGTTCCGCCAGAGATGACGCAGCCGGGAGAGAGCGCTCATGTGAAGGCAGACTCACGCCTCGAGCGCGCGGGCGATCGCCAGCGCGACGCGGTTCCACTGCGCTTCTTCCTCCCCGAGCTGTTTCCGTCCGCTGCGGGTGAGCGCGTAGTACTTCGCGCGCCGGTTGTTCTCGGACGTTTCCCACGTCGAACTGAGCCATCCCGCTTCCTCGAGCCGATGCAGCGCGGGGAACAGCGATCCCGGCTGGACCACGAAGGTCCCGCCGGTGATCTGTTCGATGCGCCGCGACACGCCGAGCCCGTGCAGCTCGCCGGCGGAGAGCGCCTTCAGGATGAGCAGGTCGAGCGTGCCGCGCAGCAGCTCGGAACGATCGGGAGGCATCGGGCTCTCTCCTATCGGTTTTCTATACGAACGGCAGTCTGCGCTCGTTCATATAGAAAGTCAATAGGAAGCCTATTGCAGAGAATCGGCTTCGATAATCAGCGTCTTGGTGCCGACGACCTTGCCGTCGATCGTCACCTTGACCAGATAGCTGCCCGGCGCGAGCGCGGGGCCGAAGCCGCCGCGGCCGCGGCCGCCGCCGCCTCCTCCGCCGCCTTGTCCCTGCGCCGCCGGCGCACCGGCCGCTCCCGGCTGCGCGCCGCGCCCCTGCGCAGGTGGTTCGGTTGCCGGCCGGTCCTCACGTCCGGCGCCCTGGCGGCCGGCGGCCGGCGGATTCGCCGGCGGATTCGCCGCGGGCGGCTGGAGCACCGTCGCGGTCGCGGCGGGGGCCGCGGCCTGGCCGGTGCCTCCGCCCTGGCCGCCGCCCGGAGCCCCGCGCCCCTGCGGCGTGGCGCGGAGATCCCACCGGACGCGGTTCAGGCCAGCGGTCTTCGGCCCCTCGATCACCCGCACCTCGCGGCCGGTGATATCCGAGATGCTCACCCGCACGTCGCCGGCGCTGCCTTTCAGCCAGTAGCTGATCGCCGTGCCCTGATCCGGGTTCTGCCCGCGGAAGTGCTTGGCGCCGCCGACGGTGATCTGTTTCTGGATGTCGGTCAGCCACGCCGTCGCCGGCCGCACGTCGAACACGTGCGAATCCGCCTGCATCGTGGTGTCGGTCAGCGCCTCGAGCGCCGAGATGTCGTCGAGGATCCAGATGCTGCGCCCGTGCGTGCCGGCAATCAGGTCGCGCTCGCGCGGATGGATCACCAGATCGTCGATCCGCACCGTCGGCATCCCCTGCATCAGCCGCTTCCATTCGCGGCCGCCGTTCAGCGACACGTAGATCGCGTACTCGGTGCCGAGGAAGAGCAGGTTGCGATTGCGGTTGCTGGCGGTGATCACGTTGACGTTGCCCGACGGCAGGTTCGACGCGATCGACGTCCAGGTCTCGCCGAAATCGCGGGTGACGAACACGTAGGGCTTGTGATCGTCCGTGCGGTGGCCGTCGAACGTGACGTAGGCGCCGCCCGGGTCGAACGGCGAGGCCTCGACGCGCGAGACGTGCGTTTCCTGCGGCACGCCCGGCACTTTGTCCACCACGTTCTTCCAGGTCAGTCCCCCGTCCCGGCTCACCTGGACGTTGCCGTCGTTGGTGCCGGCCCACACGATGCCCGGCACCACCGGCGATTCGCTGAGCGTGACGATGTTGCTGTAGGCCGCCGCGCCATCGTGCTTCGACGCCATCGGCGCCTTGCCGTCGACCCCCATGATCGGCCGATCGTTGCGCCCGATCTTGCGCGTCAGGTCGTCCGACATCACCCACGTGTTGCCGCGATCCATCGACTTGAACATCCGCTCCGCGCCCAGGTAGATGGTGGACGGATTGTGCGGCGAGAGCAGGAACGGCGTGTTCCAGTAGAACCGGAAGAACGTGTTCGGCGGCGGCGGCGGCACGACGTTGCCGCTCGCCGCCCCGGGTCCGAAACCGAACTGGGCGAGGACCGCGGGATCGACGCCTTCCGCCCCGGGCGGGGTGCCGCGGCCGCCCGGTCCGCGCGGCCGGATCGAGGTCGTCGTGCCGCGTCCGAGGTCGACGCGATTGGTCGCGCCGTCCTGCGACTCGGAGTAGACGATGCGCCAGTCCGTCGGATCGCTCGCGGTGTAGAAGCCGTCGCCGCCGCCGACGCGATACCAGTCGGAATTGAGGATGCCGTTCGTGCTCCGCACCGCGCTCGGACCGCACCAGCTGCCGTTGTCCTGCAGCCCGCCGCACACGAAGTACGGCTTCCGCATGTCGACGCTGACCTTGTAGAACTGACCCACGGCGCCGAGGCTGTTGACGAACTCCCACGTCGCGCCCTGGTCGTAGCTGACGTCGAGCCCGCCGTCGTTGCCGTTCAGGAGGTGATTGCCGTCGCGCGGATTGATCCAGATGGCGTGGTGATCGCTGTGCGCGAGCCCCTGGACCTGACGCCACGTCTTCCCGCCATCGGTCGTCTTGAAGAACGGCGCGCCGCCCTGATAGGCGATCTCCGGGTTGGTCGGATCGACGCGGATCTGGCTGTAGTACATCGGCCGGTCCATCGTGTTCGACAGGAACCGCCACGTCTTGCCGGCATCGTCGGACCGCCAGATGCCGGACTTGTTCGGGTCGGGAGGAGGCGCCGGACCGCCGCGGCCGCCGCCGCGGCCCTGCGTGCCCGGATCGACCAGCGTCCCGTCGTCGTTCACGTTCGCGCCGGTGCCGCCGCTCGGGCCGACCTCGATCGACGCATAGATCGTCGACGGCTTCGACCGGGCGAGGTCGAGGCCGATGCGTCCGATGATCGGGTTCTCCGGCAGCCCGCTGCCGGACAGCCTCGTCCACGTCCGGGCGGCGTTGGTGGTCTTCCAGATCGCGCTGTTCGGCCCGCCGCCGTTGAAGCCCCACGGCTGACGCCGCCGCTGGTACGACGCCGCATAGAGCACGTTGGGGTTGGACGGATCCATCACCACGTCGGTGAAGCCCGTGTCGTTGTCGATGAACTTGGTGTTGGTCCACGTCTCACCGCCGTCCGTCGTCTTGTAGAGACCACGCTCGGGGTTCGGTCCGAACAGGTGGCCGATTACCGCGACGTAAGCGGTGTTCGGGTCTTTCGGGTGGACGACGATGCGGGCGATGCTCTGGGTCTCCTTGAGGCCCATGTACTTCCACGTCTTGCCTGCGTCGGTCGATTTGTAGACGCCGGCGCCGAACGACGAGCTCTGGCGGTTGTTGGGCTCGCCGGTGCCGGCGTAGATGACGTCAGGGTTCGATGGCGCGATCGCGAGGTCGCCGATCGACGTGACCGGCTGCTCGTCGAAGATCGGCGTGAAGGTGGTGCCGTTGTTGACGGTCTTCCAGATGCCGCCGGTCGCGAACGCGACGTAGTAGATCGAGGGATTGCTCTCGACCACCGCGATGTCGTCGATCCGCCCGCCCATGTTGGCGGGGCCGATCGACCGCCACGTGAAGTTCTTGAGGATCGGATCGTCGGTCTGATGAATGGGCGGGGCGGCCGGCGCCGCGGGCTGCTGAAACCCCTGCGCCTGCATGCCGCGAACCCCGAAGGCACACAGACCGGCCGCGACCAGTCCGGCGCCGAGGCGCAGTGCGGTCGTTCGATTACTCAAGGCAACTCCTCCTGCTCGGCGCGTCCACGCGCTCGAGCCCGGAGGAGTTTACGACAGATTTTTCGACCGAGGGCCGACGTCCGGCTACCGCTTGTTGAAATCGACCTTCGGCGCGGCCTGCGAGGAGGGCGGCGCCTCGTAGTAGGGATATTCCTTGAAGCCGAACACCTTGGCGGTGACGTTGCTGGGGAAGCGCCGCCGGGTCGTGTTGTACTCCTGGATCCGCTCGTTGTAGCGCATGCGCGCGACGCTCAGGCGGTTCTCCGTCCCCGAGAGCTCGTCCATCAGCCGGTTGAACTGTTCGTTGGCCTTGAGGTTCGGATAGTTCTCGACGACCGCGAGCAGGCGGCCGAGCGCGGTCGACTGCTGATTGGCCGCCTCGATGGTCTCGGCCGGCGTCCTGGCCGCGAGCAGCTTCGAGCGCGCGTCCGCGATCTCCTTGAACACGCCTTCCTCGTGGCTGGCGTATCCCTTCACGGTCTCGACCAGATTCGGAATCAGATCGTTGCGGCGCTGGATCTGGTTCTGCACCTCGCCCCACGCCCCCTTGATCGCTTCCTCCTGGGTCGTGAACCTGTTGTAGGAACAACCCGATAGCGTCACCGCCACGATTGCGAGCACCGCCGCGTGAAGCGCTTTCCGCATTCTCTGTCTCCTCGTTTTCAGATCACCCGATCGCCCGATCACCCGATCACCCGATCGCCCGATCACCCGATCACCCGATCGCCCGATCGCCCGATTCGCTCACCAGCTTCCCGATGCTCCTCCGCCGCCGGACCGTCCGCCGCCGAAGCCCCCGAACCCTCCGCCGCCGAAGCCGCCGCCGCCGCCGCCGAACGACCCGCCGGTACTGCCGAAGCCGCCGCCGCCGAACGAGCCCGGGCCGCCCGTCCAGCTGCTCCACGGCCCGTGGCCCCAGTAGCGCCGCCGGCGGCGCCGGTTGCTCCGGGCTGATGCAATCAGCATGACCACGATCCAGAAGACGAGAATCCACGGAAAGTTGGTCCGTTCGCGCGCCGGTCTCGCGGTCTGCCCCGGTACGTCGGGAATCGTGACACCGCGCTGCTCGCCGATCCGGTTGATGAGACGCGTCACGGCCGCGAGCAGCCCTTCGCCGTACGCGCCGCGCCGGAAGGCGGGCACGAGCGCCTCGCGGATGGTGTCGCCGGCATAGGCGTCCGGGATCATGCCCTCCAGGTCGTAGCCGACTTCGACCTTCACTTTCCGGTCGTCGACGGCGACGAGCAGCAGCAGGCCGTTGTCCTTGCCCTTCTGCCCGATGCCGCGGCCGCCGTTCTCGAACATCTTGACGGCGTACTCCTCGATGCTGCCGTACGGCTGGAAGGTCTTGACCGTCGCCACCACGATGACGTCTCCGGTAGTCTGCTGCAGCGCACGAATGCGCTTGTCGAGCTCGCCGCGGCTGCCGGCGTCGATGACGGCGGCGAAATCGTTGACCGTGTCGGTCAGCGCCGGCGGCGGCGGCTGCGCCGCCGCCACCGCGACGACGACGAGCACCGCCGCGAGGGTGGCCGCGAACTGCTTCATGCGCGCCACCGGTCCACGTACTCCCAGATTCGCTTCGACGCGTCGATGTAGGGGCCGAGCAAGTGGCTCGGATCGGCAATCGTGGACGCGCCATCAGCCGACGTCGCGAGCACCGTGCGAATGAGCGCGCGCGGGATCCCCATGCGCAGCTCCGCCAGGGCCGCCAGCGATTCGTCGGACGGCGTCGACGTGTCCTCGGGACCGGGGCCCGCTTCGGGCAGCCGCGCGATGTGCGTCAACAGCGCGCGCAGCGGCGCAGCCGACGCGACAATCAGGCTGGCGATCCGCAGCGTCTCGCCGTGAGACTCGAGAAAGGCTTCCCGCAGGTGAATCAGGTGGCTCTTGGCCAGTCCTTCGACCGAGCGCCGGACGTCCTCGGGCGGAATCGACACGCCGGCGAACGGATCGCTCCCGCGGACGACGGCGTAGTCGGCCATCATCGTGGCGTATTCGAGCGGGAAGATGTCGATGGTGCGGCGGAGTTCTTCGGGCGAGAGGAGGAGCGGCACCGAGGTGCCGCGGTGGTGCCAGCTCTCGGTCAGGGGCAGCGACGCGGTGAGATCGCGGAAGGTGAGCCCTTCGACGAGCGCGCAGGAATGCACCGATCCGTCGGCCTGGTGCCCCGGATAGGCGATCAGCGAGACCAGCCGCGGACCGAAAATCCCATCGAGGTCGCGCGCGAGGCTCTCGATCGCGCGCTGCTGTGATTTCGAGAATTGCGGCATCTCCCGATTATAGCGGCGCGCTACAATCGACTGTTTCATGGAGCTGCGCACGTTCACGATCGGGTGCTTCGGCGGCGGCACGGGTCTGCCGAGCCTGCTCGGCGGCTTGAAGAACAACCCCTGGCTCAACGTCAACGCCGTCGTCACCATGTTCGACAGCGGCGGCAGCTCCGGGGTGCTGCGCGACGAGCTGGGCGTGCTGCCGCCGGGCGACGTGCTGAAGTGCGCGCTGGCGCTGGCGCGCAACGAGCGGGAAGCGCGGCGCGTGCTGCTGGCGCGGCTCCCGACGCTGGAACACCAACGCCTCGGCGGCCATACGGGCGGCAACCTGCTGCTGTCGATGATGCAGCAGTACAGCGGCGACTTCATCGCGGCGGTCGACGGCCTGCGCGGCCTGCTCGGCTGCCGCGGCCGCGTGTGGCCCGTCAGCGTCGAGCAGGCAAGCGTGTGCGCCGAGTACCGCGACGGCAGCCGCACCCGCGGTGAAGTCGAGGTGGACGCGGGGCACAACGCCGGCCACGGCGTGACGCGGCTGTGGCTCGAGCCGGAAGTCCGCATCCTCCCCGCGGCGGCCGACGCGATCGCCGGTTTCGAGGCGGCGATCATCGGACCCGGCAGTTTCTATACCAGTCTGATGCCGATCTTCCTGGTGAAGGGGGCAGCCGAGGCGCTGCGGCAGGTGAAGGGCCCGATCGTCCTGGTCACGAACCTGCTCACGGAAGGGCGCGGCATGGAGGGCTTCACCGCGGGGACCGCGGTCCGCGTGCTGGGCGAGACGATCGGCCGGCCGGTGGACGTGGTGGTGGTGAACACGGCGCGCCCGTCAGCGGCGACGCTGGCGCGCTACGCGGAGGAGCACAAGTCGCCGCTCGAGCGCGGCGACGTGCCGTCAGGGTGCGAGGTCGTGAGCGGCGAGTTCTGGTGCGGCGAGATCGCGCGCCACGACCGCCGCCGGCTGGCGCAGGCCGTGTGGGCGGTGCTGGCGAGAAGACTGCTGTAGCCGGTAGCCGGTAGCCGGTAGCCGGTGGCCGGTGGCCGGTAGCCGGTAGCCGGTAGCCGGTAGCCGGTAGCCAGTAGCCGGTGGCCGGTAGCCGGTAGCCGGTAGCCGGGAGCCGGTAGCCAGTAGCCAGTAGCCGGGGGCCGGTAGCCGGTAGCCGGTAGCCGGTAGCCGGTAGCCGGT